>DASCOS010000012.1 GCA_036012125.1 Vicinamibacterales bacterium
GACCGCCCCCGTCACTTCGACCGGAGCATTAGCATCAAACTCAGCAGAAAAGGAATGATGGGCAACCACTGGCACGGTGGCCAGCAGCAGTCCGACACAAGCGACGATCGTGAACCCTCTGGTTTTCATGTGTAACCCCACAACCTTCTGTCGCACAGTGAATGTGAAGAGCATCGCAAGCAGCAGGAACTGCATCTTCCACCAAAAGGGCGGGCTGTAGTAAACGCGAAGTGTGTCCGAGGTAAGAAGCAGCACACCCGTGGCTAACATCACCAGCAAACTGCCGACCAGCCATGGCTGGATGTCATGCGCCAGCTGGGACACTGGTTGATGCCGTAACCCCAAGCCAAGCAACCGCAAGTCGACTACCAAAACCGTACCGCCCAGGATCGCAAGTGCCAACAAGTGAAGACACTGAATTACCGGGAACATCCATACCGAGCCACTCATCGCAATCCCGACGGCTGTCTGACCGGACCACTCAAACAGGGGTAAAAGAGACATCGTTATCATCCAGAGTTCAATTGAACCAGTTGTAGGCTTGCATCCGTCCCCCGACGACCACTCCGCACCAGAGCACGAGGGAGAGGTAGCCGGCCACTCGCGCCCTGAGGGGCGCAACCGGTGCCCGATCCCAGTCAGTGACCCGGCGATATACCGTTGTGTGAAAAACAAAAGCATTAAGACCAGCTAAGACAAGCATCACAATCTTGATACGAAAGAAGATGTTCTCGTATGCACGCACAGGATGGGAATAGAACAGAAGTAATCCACTCACAGCCATTAATGCAAAGCCGCCTAGGGCCCACGGCAAGAGACGTCCGGCTACCTCAGACACTGGAACTCGCCGCAGAGTTAGGCCCACTAGGCGCAGGTCTAATGTCGCGATCAGGCCGAGAAATAGGCATAAAGTCAACACGTGGGTTGTCTCCACTATGGGATAGACCCACAGCGATTCAAGGAGAGCAATGCTCCAAGGCGTATTTCCGAACCATTCGAAGAATTCCAGCGGCGACATAGGCGTCACGCAGTGCAATAACTTAGTTTTTCAAACGCTCCGGCCGAATTATACCGCTGACCGGTTGTAGTGCCCACGTCGTCTCACACCCGTAGACAACACGCGATGTCGTTGATGCCCCATTCTGGTACTTCCAGCATCGTGTAACTCCAAGCATCGGCTTTTCCCCCAAGACAGCACGACTTCACCCCACAAACTCCAGAGGACGCATTACAATATGTTTAACCTTCTAATTTCTTAGTGTTCGTTTAAAGAGTTTCTCGGAGGAGAGTGAGATGGTCAGGAAATCGCTGATTCTAATAGCCGCGGGTCTGTTCCTCACGATGGCAACAGCCGTTTGGGCACAGTCAGGGTCAATCGGTTCGGCCCACCACAGCTATCGCGTGGTTACCGTAGCCGAGGGACTAGAGATCCCGTGGTCAATCACGTTCCTACCGAACGGTGACATGCTGGTCACTGAACGACCTGGACGGCTTCGCATCATACGGGACGGTGTGCTCCTCCCAGACTCGGTGCCGGGTGTACCGGAAGTTCATGCTGAGGGCCAAGGCGGCCTGTTCGATGTTCTGCCACATCCAGAATTCACCTCGAACCGTCTACTTTATCTGGCTTACGCGCATCCAAATTCCGGCGGCTCGACTACGCGAGTTGTGCGGGCCAGATTCGAAAATGATCAACTATCGGGTCTTGAGGAAATCTTCCTCGCAGTGTCACAAGGAAGGGGGCACTATGGCGGGAAGCTTGCGTTCGACTGGAATGGCTTGCTCTTTCTCAGTGTCGGAGAACGCCAGGCATCCACCAGCGGTGATTTAGAGAACCATCCGGCCCAAGATGTCTCAAACCACCACGGCACGATCATTCGACTCCATGATGACGGCCGCATACCAGTCGACAATCCGTTCGTCAAACAAAGTGAGGCCGGAACCGATGTGCGGCCTGAGATATGGAGCTATGGGCACCGCAATCCGCAGGGCCTCGTCATTCACCCCGATACTAATGACGTCTGGATTACCGAGCATGGCCCACAAGGCGGGGACGAACTCAACCGTATTGAACCCGGATTGAACTATGGCTGGCCAGTGATTGGCTACGGTGTGAACTACCGGACAGGCCTGGCCATTCATGAGGGGACAATGCGCGAAGATATGGAACACCCAGACCACTTCTGGGTACCATCAATCGCAGTCTCAGGCTTGATGATTTATCGTGGAGACCGTTTTCCGGAATGGCAGGGAAATATGTTCTCTGGAGGTTTGGCCGGTCAGCAGTTGGCGCGCCTTACCCTCAGTGAAGACGCACAACGGATTGAACAGGAAGAAACTCTGATTCAAGGAATCGGCCGGATTCGTGACGTGCGCGAGGGACCAGATGGCTACATCTACGTTGCCATCGAGGGCCGCGGTGGTGCACTCACGCCGATTGTTCGGCTCGAACCCGCTGACCAGTAAGTTGGTGAGGGTGAGAAGGCCAGGAGTCGCGTAGGATTCTTGCCTGCTACGCCCCTATCCTTCAACTATTTCACCCTGCTACGACGGTGCGCCGAAGCCTTGCGCTGTTAACGTTTACCTCCGCTCAGACCACTCGCGGCGCGCCGGCTGGCACTCCGGCCACGACCCGGCCTCACCCGTCGCTGGGTTTACAGGAAACTCGGTCCTACGGTCCCGAGGTAAGCGCATCCCCTCCTCCGACGCCATGTAGGCCAGCATGGCATATAGGGTTGCGTTGCGCTGCAGGTCAGCGAAGATGACCTTATCGAAGGTATCCCGGTTTGTGTGCCAGGTATACGGCCTGTAGCTCCAATTAAGCGACCTCAGGCTGAAGGCCGGGGCACCATAGCAGACGAATGAGGCATAGTCGCTACCACCACCGCCAGGAGTGCCTGGAAAATTGAAGGCCACATTCTCTGAAAATTCTGTCGGGAGTCCAGAGAACCATCGTGCAAGATATCCCGAGGCGCCGATTAGTCCTTGGTTGGACACATTCACAATCCGTCCGGTTCCGTTATCCTGATTGAACAAGGCTTGGAGATTCTGGACCACCTCAGGATGGTCTTCGACGAAAGCTCGTGAACCATTGAGGCCCTGTTCCTCTCCACCCCAGTGCCCAACAAGAATTGTGCGTTTCGGATTGGGATAGGTCGCCCGAAGAATACGCATCGCCTCAAGCATGGTGAGGGTGCCCGTGCCGTTGTCGGTGGCGCCCGACGCCGCATCCCAGGAGTCGAAGTGCGCTGAAAGCACGACATACTCGTCGGGGAACTCCGTTCCGGGGAGCCGGGCAATGACGTTGGACACCGGACCCTCACCGAGGAACTCAGCATCGGAGAGGACTTCGATCACCGGGTGTTGACCGTTTGCGGCCAGCCGATGCAACAACCCGTAGTCTTCACAACCTGCTGTCAGCGCTAACATCCGCTCGGTGCCACTAGCGAACATCTGATGCGCACCCCATCCCTGCGACCAACGTGACGCGATAACACCGGTCGCACCCGCACGTTCAAAACGTTGAGCAATTGCGGTCTCCGAGCCACGCCCGAGAATTTCAAGCCCGACCCGGTTCATTTGATCGCGCCATGCTTCCTCCGCCGTACTGCGCGCGTCCCGCATTTCAACAATCGACTCCTCAGTCGCCCAACGTTCCCAATCCGCGTCAGGTCGACATGTCGGCTGCGGAAAAGCAATGGCGACAAATTTTCCGCGCACGTTTGGGAGCCACGCCTCAAACTCTGTAACGTTAGAAACGTTCGGCATAACCACCACTTCGCCACGAACCGGTTGACCTCCAGTGCCTGGACTCCATGCCAGGCTCATCATCTCAAGGGTACGAACCCTCGGCTCGACAAGGTCAACATGGGCACGGCCACGCCGCCACCGCATCCATGTGCCATATTCCTGATTTTCAGCAGTGATATCCCAACTGTCGTACGTGCTAACAAGCCACTCATTCCCCTTCTCATGACCAGGGCTCCCAGTTAGGCGCGGCCCAATTTCGTCAAACAGAACCTGAGCTAGAACCTCGGTTTGAGAATTCTCTATCCCTTCTATCCACATCTGCCGCAGGACCGGATCGTCCGTAGGAAATGTCTGTGAGACGACAGGCACAGCCGACACGAGTGTCACGGCGAAAGTACCGAACGCAAACAAATAACGCGTCATCGCAATATTCTTCATTGTGTGAACCCCTACCCGCTGGACCGCCAGTTTACGTGCGCTAGGCTCTGACTATACACCTCACAAGACCCGCTCAGCACCTACCCCATTGTCAGAGGCGGCTAAAGACGCCTACAATCCTCTCTAGGCGTCTCGCTGGGCCAAGAGCCGGGCGGGATTCGCAATAATGGAGGTAACGTGATGAAGCGCATCATACAGTTCGCTTGTATAGTCCTGACCGTGTCGGCTGCCGCGAATGCTCAAACCGCGGACGAAACTATCGCACGGGCCATATCGGCAGCACCCGCTCGAGCCCAGGCTGACGCCTCGGTGGTGACATGGGATGCGGACGGCAATCGCGTAATGCTGCGCGAGGGCAGTAACGACTTTATTTGCTGGGACCGTTCAGGCCAGAACCCCCGACGCCCATTTTTTGTGCAGTGCACCAATAAAGGCAATCTAGCACGATACGAACAAAACCTCGCGTTCTCCCGAGCTGGCAACAGTCGCGAAGAGGTGGAAGCTTTGGACGCCGCAGCCGAAAAGGCAGGCACGCGGGAGCTTCCGGTGTTCGGCTCGATTTACTACTACAACTGGGGCGACGATCAGGAAAGTGCGACCCCGCACATAACGGTTACGGTGCCATACGCAACCCATGAATCCCTCAGTCTGCCGGCTGAGCGAACAGATGGTGTCCTGTTTCTTATGCAGGCGGGTACGGCAAGTGCGCACCTCATGGTGACCCTCCCCTAGCTACTGTCAACAGAGTCGAGGAATCGAAGGGGTATGGGTGCATACCCATACCCCTACGCGAGCGCCGACTGAGACCCACGATGCTGCGGTGTCTAGAGCACGACTGTGGCGATCTATTCGTCCACCGCAGTGCCCATGATTTCGAAGTGGGAGTTGCCAAGAAGTGTACTGGTCCCGATGAAGGCACGTGACGGCAACGGCCCGCTGAAGTAGCTCCGGTAGATTTCGTTGAACATGTCGTATAGCGCAAGGTCCGTGCAGAAGATCTGCACCCAGACCAAGTCATCCATCGTCATACCGCCTGCTTCAACATTGCTCTTGAAACCGTCGAGTAGACTTCTGATCTCCGTCTCAAGGTCCCGATCGAGGCTACCCGTGTTTGCCACCTGCCCCGTGTTCCCAGCGACGTAAAGTGTATTCCCAATCCGCACACCTCGACTGTAAGCACGTTCCGGGTTCTCTGTTCCGGGACCACCAGGATCAAGAATTTGCCGACCGGGCTGTTGTGAATTCACAACTCCGGTCAGGATGAGAGTGGTCACAATACCAAGCACGAACGAAAGTCCGATAGACCGAGTTACGAATTGCATATCTGTCTCCTAGATACCTAAACCAACGGCGGTCCTGTCAAGTGCCCTGATCATACATGCAGCTTGCCGGGGCACTTAACTCCTCTCCCGACCGGGCCACATGACAAGTGCTTACGCTGGGACCCAGATCGTGATAAAACTTGACGGTGTGTTGCGGGGCATTTGTCACCGCCTGATGCAGAAAGGGTTCGGAAATGACGATACAGAGCAATCGACGGGACATTCTGAAAGGCGGCCTCGCAGCAGCCGGACTTGGTATCCTCGGCATTCCGGAATGGGTGCTTCCCACGCTCGCGCAGGGCGAGACGCTCGTCCCATTCACCGACCTACCCGACCCTCTTACCCTCGTGCGGGGTCCCGAGCAACGCATTATTGATATCCGGACGATCCCAGAAAACGGTCAGTTCACCCCTACTGATCAGTTCGCTACCACACAGCATTACGGGCACCCGGTCATTGACCCTGCTACCTACCGGCTAAGGGTTTCTGGCCTAGTCGACCAAGCACTATCTTTCTCAATTGACGAACTGCGCGCGATGCCAAGCGAAGAAATTGTCGTCGGATTCGAATGCTCTGGTAACAGAGGTCCTATAAACGGTCTCGCCGGCAATGGACGGTGGACCGGTGTACCGCTGCGAACGGTACTGGACCGCGCTGGCGTGAAGCCTGACGCAAAGGAGTTCGTCTTCTTCGGAGCCGACCGCGGTGAAGAGGAAGTCCAATTCCGAGGCCAAACGTTCACGGTGGAACAACAGTATGGTCGGAGTCTCGCGAGGGAGAAGGCACTGTCATCTGACCCGATTCTGGTTTACGCACTGAACAGCGAGCCGCTGACACGCCATCAAGGCTTCCCACTACGATTGCTTGTCCCGGGTTGGTACGGTATGGCTCTCGTCAAATGGCTCGCTGAGATTCACGTCCAAGAGAACCGGTATCTCGGCAAGTTTCAAGCCCGCCACTATCGCACGTTGAAGGGAGAAATGGTCAACGGCGAGATGAAGTGGAAGGAAACTGATATTTCGACCACTCAGTTGAAGTCGTTTGTGGCACGGGTGACTTCCAATGGCAGCCGCCACCAAGTTTTCGGTGTCGTCCTGAATGACGGAACTCCGATCCGGTCGGTCGAGGTAAAGGTGGATGATGGCTCATGGCAGCCGGCCACCATGGATCCCTCCACGAGCGAAAAATACTCGTGGAAGTTTTTTACCTGCGACTGGCACGGCGCCACTCCTGGAGAGCATACGGTCGTTTCCCGTGCAACTGACATCGAGGGCACCGTTCAGCCAACCGCGGCGGAGCTTGAGGTCAAGAAGACGTTCCTTGAGCACAATGCCCAACATCCGCGAACAATAATGATCGCTTAGCGGTCTACGGAGGTCGTAATGAAGAGTGTCCTTAGCTTACTCGCAGTCGTTCTGACAAGTGGTGTCCTGGTCGGGCCCGCCGTTGCTCAGGCTCAATCGGTCGACCAGGAGGTCACCAATGCGGTTCTGCCTCTACCGGAGGACCTGAAGGCCGACGCAACAGTCGTAACTTACGAGCCCGATACAGGCATCAGAAAGGTTCTCCGTCAAGGCACAAACATCGTGGAATGCCAACCTGAGGACCCGGAAACCGGGTTCACTCGCTGCTACAATAAAATACTCGCGCCCCGAAACGACCTAACGGCCAAGCTCCGGGCCGAGGGTAAGTCCCCTGAGGAAATTCAGACCGCGATTGCTGCTGCCGTCAAGGACGGTACCATTCCAGAAGCACCCTCCGGAACTATGTTGTATCGTCTCTATAAGAAAGACGACCGGATTCGACTGCTCTGGGTAATGCGGGTGCCTGGTGCAACGCCGGAATCGATCGGTGTTTCGACTGACAGCCAGCGGGATAACGCCTTGAATGGTCAGGGCCGGCCCTGGTTAATGCGTCCTGGCACGCCAGCGGCACACGTCATGATCCCAATCAACAACACGCTATGGTCGAATAAGTCGGTCGAGCAGAAAATCGCTGAGGCAGTTCTGCCACTGCCCGAGGACCTGAAAGCTGAAGCGACCGTAGTAGCCACGGACCCGGACACTGGTGCCCGAGTGGTTCTCCGTGAGGGCACGAACCAGGTCGAGTGTCAGCCCCCAGACCCGGTGAGCCAGCAAACGTTCTGCCGTAATCGAAGCAGCGCCCCGGTACGGGAGCTCACGGCGAAGCTTCGCGGCGAGGGCAAATCCGGCGAAGAAATCCAGGCAGCGATTGCTGCCGGGCGTGAAGCAGGTACGCTCCCATCACCGTCGTTCGGGGAAATGATGTATCTGTTGCGGCATAACGACCGACAGATCAAGCTTCTCTGGGTGATGCTAGTGCCTGGCGCGACGCCGGAATCGATCGGCGTCTCGACGGTCAGTCAGCGGGATAATGCCCTGAAGGGGGAGGGACGGCCATGGCTGATGCGGGCTGGTACGCCAGGTGCGCACATCATGATTCCGATCAACAACACACCTCTGTCGAGTGGTCGCTAGCGATTGCGAATTAATGATTACAAAACTTTTTCGGAGTCTCATCGTCGTCGCATTCATCGGTAGCCCGCTAGCTGGTCAGACCAGCGTCCAAGCCCAGCCGACCGAACAGCAGATTACTGATGCCGCTCTTCCCCTGCCCGAAGACCTCAAGGCAGGCGCGACCGTGGTGACCTATGACCCCACTACCGGTGCCCGTCAGGTGCTGCGCCAGGGCACGAACCAGGTGGAGTGTCAGCCGATGGACGCAGACGCCATGCAGACAAGCTGTTACAGTAAGATGCTCGCTCCTCAATTCGATCTTATGGCGAGACTCCGCGCCGAGGGCAAATCCCCTGGAGAGGTCCAAGCAGGAATCGTCGCTGCACGTCAGTCAGGCACGCTTCCCCCACCAGCCTTCGGTTCGATGATGTATGCACTTCGACACGACGACCGGAGGATTAAGTTGCTTTGGGTAATGATGGTACCTGGTGCAACCTCAGAAGCAGTCGGCGTCTCGATGGTCAGCCAGCGGGATAACGCCCTGAAGGGTCAAGGGCGACCGTGGCTGATGCGTGCTGGCACACCAGGTGCACACATCATGATTCCGATCAACAACACGCCGCTGTCAAGCGGGGTCCGCTAGCCAACCAAACTACTTCCTTGGTGTACACGATTGAGGCCAGATGCTACGGTGGTGTCAGCACTTCTCAAGTGCTTAGTCTTCGCCGAATGCCCAGAGCGTCTCCTCGGTGCGGATGTAAATCCGCCCATCAGCAATCGCCGGCGTCGCATACGCGGGGGACCCGAGGTCATTAAGCGCCAAAACTTCAAAACCTCCACCTGGTCGCACAACAGCTACCTTCCCCATTTCACTCACGAAGAAAATTTTACCGTCAGCAGCAACCGGTGAGGCGTAGTAACTGTCCACTGCGCCGCGGATCCGACCGCGTTCAATGACCTCGCCAGTGGAAGGACGGAATGATGTGGCTATCCCGCCGTCGTTGATCATGTAGAGCACGCCCTGATACAAAAGCGGTGATGGGAGCTGCGGTACCGAACGATGGTACCGCCAGACAACGTTTTCCTCAGTCATGTCCCCCGACCCACCAAGACGGATGGCGACCATCCCGTTCAGACTCATCATGGCAGCCCGATAGTAGTTCCAACTATCTTCGTCCAATTGGCCGTCAGCATCGAGATCAACAAAGGAGAAAAATCCTCGCGTACGCTCCTGAGGAAACTCATCAGGTGCGATTAGGCCATCACCATTAGCATCGTGGACCGCAATCGTGTCTTCCCAACTGTCAACCTCAACCTGCCGGCCTGGTTGGTTGAGCGGCGTGGAGAAACCGTGGACGTAGAGCGTGTCACCGTCCATCACCGGAGTCGACTTCATTTCGAATGGTAATCCACCAACCCACCATCGCTTCTCACCAGTCGCCACATCGTAGGCCGTGAGGAGAAACGAGCCAGCCATCAGCACCTGTAGCGGCCCATCGGGGGGATCGTAGAGAACTGGCGACGAGTGTCCACTCTTCGCCTCAGGACGGTCCACCTTCCAACGCACCTCACCAGTATCGGCATCAACTGCTAGTAGAAACGACCCATTCTGCTGATCACAGGGTAACAGCACCAGGTTGTCAGCCACGATCGGCGAGGCACCCATGCCATAGATGTTGTTAAAGGGGCCCAAAGGGTGGCGCCACTGTTCAACACCCTCGCGGTCATACGCAACCAGACCGAACTCCCCGAAAAACACGTAGACATTGCCAGCTGCATCGACCGCGGCACTAGCCGCAGCGGAATGATTACGGGAATCCGGTCGATCGACACGCGCCCGCTCCACCGCCTGGCGCCACAAAATTCGTCCGCTCTGCCGATCTAAGGATGTGGTAATTAACTGGTCATTCTCAAACGCCGTAAGAAGCAGGCGGTCTCCACTAATTACCGGTGAAGAGAAGCCGGGTGCCACTGTGGTCTTCCAGACAACATTAGTCTCTGGTCCGAAGTCTTGCGGCAGCCCGGTGGCCTCAATCACACCAGAGCCGTTTGGGCCGCGGAACCGATTCCAGGTATCCCCAACCGCTTCGGGTTTTGTCGCAGCCACGCCTATGACCACGACCGCAAACAGACAGGTCACCGCTCTAGCCCTCAATCGTGCCATCAGCATCACTCCCTTTTGCCTTCCCGCATCCATAGAAAGAGGTCGTAACCACCAAAACCTAGGCAGCTTATTATGCCAGACGTCCTGTAAATCGTTGCAGCCCGAACAAAGGTTCAACGGCTCTCTCCCGAAAAACCATCTCAGCCGCCCACTCCCCAATTACCGGTGCGTGCTTAAATCCATGGCCTGAACCACCGCCAATAAGCCACACATTCTCCGCTACAGGATGTCGATCTATTACAAAATTGCGATCGTCACTATTTTCGTATTGACACACTCTCATCGAGAGCAGTGGTGCGTCCTTCATGCCTGGAAACCGAAGAGCCAGATACTCCCGATGAAAGGCCATCAGATCCGCTGTCGGAACGCGTTCTTCAGTAGTCGGATCAATAATCCTTACTCTTGGAGGGCCACCTTCGACTAACAATCCTCGAAAGTCACCATCTGGAACAACAGCAGCACTTGGACTTCGAGTGCCGTCTATGCAAATCGGTAAGTGTTGGTCATCATACCGATGATCATTAACTGGTGTTCCAAAGAAGAACGCCTCAGCGCGAGACGGCCGGATCCGGATCGTTCCCGGAAACAACTGACCAAGCCAGGGTCCACACGCAAAGATATATTGGTCAGCGGACAGTCGAGAGCCGTCAGATAAACTGAGGCTGTCGAGTCCACTACCATCTATCTCAGGGGCTTTGACAGATACCTGCCGATACTCTCCTCCCTCTTCAAGAAAACCTCTGAAGAGTTCCTGACACGCCAGTCGTGACCGCAAATATCCGCTGTCAACATCGAGCAATCCCCACGACACCCCTTCTAGATTAATTTGCGGGTAACGACGCTCTAAATCCTGCAGTGAAAGTTCCTCTACAGCAGTTCCCCGCTTACGCATATACGCAAGAGCTTCCCTGCCATCTTGGGCATCCTCGGGTTGAAGAGTCAGTGATCCACAGGGAAAATACAATTGTCGGTTCCAGCGTTTTTCATGTTCACGCCACAGCTGAAGAGCGCGCGTGATCATGTCCATGTAGAGAGGTCGGTAGACCTCCTTATTCGAACCCGTGCTGCCCACAGCGTACAGTTGACTGTGAATCATTCGCCGTTCACAGCCAGAACTGGCGCGAGCGTTTCCAGGTCCCCAAGTATCGAGCAAAGTGACTTTTGCACCTTTCCTGAGCAAGCTCAATGCTGTCCAGCCGCCAAACCCACCAGCCCCAATCACAGCAATGTGTGACTGCTGGTAACGGTTTCGAGTCTTCTCATCCGTTAGTGAGGCATTCAATGTTGCCGCATCACCGGCCAACTGATAGCCAATCACCGAAGCCGCTGTGGCCTTTAACACCGACCTCCTAGTCATAGAATTGGAATTCGAGGATCTTGCGATTCTCTCAACTTGTTTCTGTTTCTTCATGTTTGGCTCTCACATACCACGAGTGATACCACCATCTATACAAACGTGCTGACCAGAAAAAAGGGTCCAGCCCTATTATCAGAGCCGGACCCGATTTAACCGAAGTATTCTGACAAGCCTACAGGTCGTTGAGCGCAGCAGCCATGTTATCAAGCGCCAGCTTGAGAATTTTACGAGAGGTGGCTACGTTCATCCGCATGTGATTCTCACCTCCTGGCCCGTAGGACGACCCGGCATTCAACTGGACCTTCGCGTTGTCGATGAACCAATTCCCCACGATCGCTTCCGCCGTCACTGGTCGTCCCGTTTCACTATTCGCCGTAGCCTCCTCGGCTAAACGCTTCGCATCAAGGCGCTCAGCTACTCCGCCAATATCAATCCACGCCAAGTAGGTACCCTCCGCCTTCGTATATTCAACCCCTGGCAGGTTCTCTCGAATATATCGCTCAGCGAAGTCCTGGTTTCCGTCAATGTAGACGTTCACCTGGTCCAACCAGTCTGCACCTTCATCAGTCAGAGCGGCCTGGTTAGCCACTACCCCCAACGTATTGGTGTTCGCCCGATGCTGCGCACGTATCAGTTCCATATATTCGGGATTCGTGGAAAAGAACCAGGCAACCTTCATAGCCGCGAGGCTAAAGGTCTTACTTGCAGCTTTGAAGGTCACGCTGTTGTCCACGACCTCTTTGTCAGGCAAGCTTGCAAATGGCGTGTACTTCTGCCCTTTCATAACGAAATCACAATGAATTTCGTCAGACAGGACCACCACCCGATGCTCAAGACACATCCGTCCCAACCGCAACAAATCCTCTTCCGACCAGCAGTTACCCGTCGGGTTCTGTGGATTGCAAAGGATCATCGCGTCGGTGTCGTGACTCATCCGAGATTCAAGGTCATCAAAATCCATCCGGTAGTGACCGTTTTCCACAATCATCGGACTATTTTCTGCAATGGTCCGACTCCACCGGAGGTCTCCATAAAACCCGCTATACACGGCCGTCCCCAAAAGCACTTTACTTCCGGCTGGTGCGAGTGCGTTCAACGCCGCGATCAGCGCCGGGTGAACGCCGTCGGAGAGGGTGATTGATTCGGGGTCTACTTCGAGCCCGTAACGATCCTTATTCCAGTCAGCAATCTGCTGATAGAAACTCCGAGGCGTGCTCATGTAGCCCCAGTTTTCATGCTTGCAACGTTCCGCCAACCCACGAGTGATACAGGGAGCAGCGCGGAAGTCCATATCCGCGATCCCCATGCCAACATCAATATTCTCACGGCCATACCTTTCGATCGCCGCGTCCCACTTCACAGAATTCCACCCGACCCGGTCGTACACCGTATCGAAGTCGTAGTTGGTGGAACCTGCCTGGTCCAGCGAATCGGCTCGCACAGGAGTCACCAGCGAAGGCCCCGAGTTGGCAGCGCCAGCGAGCGCAGTGATCCCCGCACCCCTCAGAAACGCTCTACGATTTAACCAAAGTCTCTCTGACATCCGTGCGCTCCTCGCTTGTTCTAAGTCCCCAATTACCAACCGAGTATCAGGGTAATACTACACTAGGAGAGCGCTTAGCCGGAACCCGGTGCCCTAATTTCAAGGGTTGCGTCCCTCCCTAAGACTAGAGCAGCACTACAGGCCAGAATCCGTGCTGCTTGCGAGGGCGAGGGCAGAATGCCCAACCCCGCCCTTTATTCGATCGCCGCCTTCGCATTGCCAAATCCCTGTTTGGCGAGGCTGGGCTACAATTGGCCGTGGCCAAGCCCCTAACCGATCTCAGAGCAGAATTGGCCGACCTGGACCGGCAGATTCTGACGCTCGTCGCCGCACGGCAGCGCCTTTCACTCACGATCGGTTCCAAAAAACGTGCGGCCGGACTCCCCCTCCGCGACTACCGTCAAGAAAAAGCCGTTATTAATCGGTCCCGAGCGACAGCCGCCGAGCTCGGCTTCGCACCAGAACTTGCCGAACAGCTAGTCTTGTCACTGATCCGCTCGTCGTTGACGGTTCAAGAGCATGATGAGGTGGTGACCCAAGCCAGTGGCGAGGGACAACGCGCCCTCGTGATCGGCGGCGCTGGAAAAATGGGACGCTGGTTTGTTAGGTTCCTAGACTCCCAGGGATTCCAAGTAGACGTAGCTGATCCCGCAGGCAAGGTCGAAGGCCATGCACACTGCGCTAATTGGGAATCTCTCGACCTCAACCACGACATCATCGTGGTAGCGGCGCCGTTACGCGCCTCCAACGTCATCCTCCTAGGATTAGCCGAACGATCACCAAATGGGATCGTTTTTGACATCGGCTCGCTAAAGAGCCCCGTACGTCCAGGACTTACTGCGCTTGCACAAGCAGGCATACGTGTCACGTCGATCCACCCGATGTTCGGACCAGACACACAACTGTTGTCTGGCCGCCATGTAATCTTCATCGACGCGGGCGTATCAGAAGCCACCACGGCAGCGGAAGACCTCTTTAATTCGACGATGGCGGTTCGCGTCAGTATGGATTTAGAGAGTCACGACCGCCTGATCACTTGGGTTCTTGGTTTGGCTCATGCTACCAACATCGCGTTCATGACAGCGCTTGTCAAAAGCGGTGAGGCAGCACCAACCTTGGCTGAGCTTTCGAGCACAACGTTTGATGAACAACTGCAGGTCGCCAGCCGCGTTGTTCATGACAGTCCACAGCTATACTTCGAAATCCAATCTCTCAATGACTTTAGGATGGAGTCGCTCGATGCTCTCGAATCAGCAGTTGGACGTTTTCGTAACATCGTGGAGACCGGTGATGAAATGGCTTTTCAAGAACTGATGGAAGACGGCAGACGATACCTCGAAAAGCGATTACTGTAGCGAGTAGCTAGGTCCACGTCATCCATTTAGCCACATGAAAGGAGAGCGCTGATGAAGATTCTCTGTCGGGGGCTGCTCGTTAGCATCTTGTGGACAGGTGTAGGCTTCGCCACTGCTGGCCTACTGGGCGATTTTGATGGCCAACAGTCGGTTGCGTCCTTGCGCGACGCACCTAATCCCCGCATGCCGAGTCAACGGACCCAGGAGGAGTACCCGCATGCGTTTCCTCGCGACGGGGCCAGCAAGATTATTGAAAACAATAGAGTCATCGTTTGGGATGCCACATGGCTGAATGACGCACCTCAGCCCTATCATCGACATCGCTATGACCTTACCGGCGTCTTCCTCCGGTGGGGCCCGCTCAAAGTGACTAGGCTCGACGGTACTTTTTCGGCAAGCCAGGAACCGTTCGAGGTTCCTTGGGTCTTCTTCCAACCAAAGGGCGTCACTCACAAAGAAGAGGGGATCGGGCCTCCAGAACGGCACGCCGTTATGATCGACATCAAGGACTCTACGAGTTCGTCTCGCGAGACAATCCCGGACCTTCCTGAAGCGTTCCCCCGTGAGGGCACCGAAGAAGTGTTGGACCGTCCTCGAGTCGCAGTCTGGGATGTCAACTCGCCAACCGGCTGGGCAGCACCTCTCCATGTGCATCCCCGAGATACCGTCGTGGTCTTTCTCCAAGGTGGAACTATTCGCACGCAACAGACGGATGGCACGGAAGAATCCATCAGCCATGCGTACAAAGACGTGAGATTTATACCGGCCGGCACGACACACATGTCATCGGTGACGAGTGGAGCACCTCGGGCGATGTTCTACGAGTTAAGGAACTGACAAAACCACGATGTAGAGCGATGAAGTCAGTCACATCGCAAGGAGATCATCATGCTAAGAACCGGAGTGTTCGCTATGCTGCTCGGGTTGACCGCCACCCAATCACCCCCTAGCTCGACCGTATACGTCAGCGCTGATGATATTGCCGCAACGATGGCCGCAGCGCCGGAGGGTCGGGTCAGCGACCAATCCATTAGGATGATTGATGCAGGTGGCTACAACGTGGGGATCGGTCTAGTGCGCCGTCCCTCAACGCAGCCGGGTGGTGCGATTCAGCACCACAACCAGACTGAGGTGTATTACGTTGTCGAGGGAACCGGCACGCTCATCACCGGCGGCACTTTGGTTGACGGGCAACCGCTAGACCCCGACGGTGATACCGTCAAGAACCTCACAGGACCAAGCTCGGTCGGACCACGTATTCAGGGCGGTGAGAGCCAGAGGATCGGCAAAGATGACATGCTTATTATTCCAGCCGGCACCGCCCACGGGTTCAGCGACATCGAGGAAGACATCGCCTATTTAGTCATTAGGGTCGACCCGGACCAACTAGTTCAGCTGAAGTGACATCACGGCATCGGTTGGCTACCCAGCGGCTAGGCGACCTTTTTTCTCTGTTGCGGTAGAGCCTCAATAAAAGGGCTATCGCACGTGACCGTCAGTTTGGATCGAGACATGCACGTTTTTGTACCCACCGACTTAGGCCGCCTGGGTCGGCTCAAGAAACTTGCTGTCTAGACGTTAAGTCCTTACAATTGGCCCTTATTTCAGACACAGCAGGTAAGCGTTGCCCTTAGGGGTAGTCACTTATCAACGGGGAGAACGATGGGATACGCAAAGAGGAACCTTCTTGTTGGCGCGTCGTTGGCGGTAGTCCTGATCGTAATGGGGTGTGGACAGGCAGTACTGGACGAAACCACTGAGACCACCGCAACCACCGAGGCACAAGGCCCCGTAGCACCGATGTTCGAGGTCGACCCGCTATGGCCGAAGCCGCTACCAAATCACTGGATTCTCGGATCGACGATTGGTGTAACGGTAGACGATCAGGACCATGTCTGGGTCGTTCATCGCGGAGCCATGTCGATGAATGCGCGCAACGAAACACCTGTCGTTAATGACCCGCCAATCGCCGAAGAGTGCTGTGTGCCCGCTCCGCCGGTGCTGGAATTTGACCAGGCCGGTAACCTCGTCGGCCATTGGGGTGGCCCGGGCGAGGGCTACGAATGGCCTCAGTCGAACCACGGCATTACCTTCGATCACAAGGGTAACCTCTGGATCGGTGGGAACGGCGGTGATGATGCCCATGTGTTGAAGTTCACCAGTGATGGGCAATTTCTTCTGCAGGTTGGAAACGCAGGTGGCAATGCGGGCAGTAACGACACGGAAAACTTTGGCCGCGTGGCAAAAGTCTTCGTAGATGGTGAAGAGAACGAGGCTTACATAGCTGACGGGTACGGTAACCGGCGTGTCGCGGTTCTTGATGCCGATACTGGTGCTTTCAAACGCTACTGGGGTGCTTACGGGAATCAGCCCGATGACTCCATCACCTTCCGATACGACCCGAACGCCGAACCACCGCAACAGTTTGGCAGCCCGGTCCACTGTGCCGAATTGTCCCACGACCGTCTACTCTACGTGTGCGACCGTTCAAACGACCGAATCCAAGTGTTTGAACCAGATGGCACCTTTCTCCGGGAAGCATTCATTGCTGAGCAGACGCTGGGCTCCGGCTCGGTCTGGGATATTGCTTTTTCAAAGGATGCGGACCAAACCTACATCTATGTTGCCGACGGTATTAACGAAAAGGTTCATGTCGTCCAACGCGACACGCTTGAGGTACTCACCAGCTTCGGTGACGGTGGACGCCAGCCCAGTCAGTTCTTCGGTGTGCATAGTATCGCCACCGATTCGCAGGGCAACGTCTACACAACGGAAACCTACGAAGGGAAACGGGTTCAGCGCTTCGTTTACAAGGGGATGGGTCCAATCACTGCGCAAGATCAAGGAGCTGTCTGGCCGAGCGTTTCACAGTAAAACACGCTACGGTGCGCGCAGTCTGAAGGCAGTGCAGGAAATCTACTTCACCGCAACGTCGTTCCCGCTCCAGGCGTTGCCCGTAGATTAAACAGCTCGCGACACGACCCAGTTGGACGTCTGGAAGGTCCGTGCGTTGTGGGAGTGCGCCAGACTTACGTGCCGTCGTCAAGTAGGTACTCGATAGAGGCCGTCATCATTTCAAAGCGCTCAGGCAGAAACCCCTCGATCCTCAGTCGCAGACGGCCAGAGCGATCGATGAGGATACTCGTGGGGAACACGATGACGCTATAGCGCTCGGCCAAACCGTCGTCGAGCAATACTGGGTAGCTCATCCCGAACGCTTCAACGAAAGGCGGCAGGGTTTTGGGCTCATCGCCATAATCAGCACCAAGGATGACCAACCCACGATTCCGCCACTGCCGATCCAATGCGACCAGTTCAGGGATTTCCTCCCGGCAGCTTATACACCACACTCCCCAGAAGTTGATCAGCACGACCTTACCGGTCAGGTCCGAAAGACGGACGATGTTTCCGTCCAGGTCCACCCCCTCGAATTCGATCGCCGGCTCGTTTATAAGGTCGGCAGACCCGCCTTCCTCCTGCGCTGACGCAGACACGACCAAGCCGCACAAGACCAAACACAGCGTCCCGAGCGTCTTCACTCGACCGTTACCTTGGCAATACGCACCTGGGATGAACCCTCACGCGTGTAAGCTTCCGTCCAAGTCACATAGATGTCACCACCAAAAACCGCCATCCTTGGAAAGCCACTGGCGCGGCCAGAACCAGTATGCGCGATCGGGTGGGACGGACTAGGTCCGCCTGAAGGCGACACCCGCCTGAGCTTCACGGCACCCTCGCCTCCTTCACCACGCTCAAGCCAAGTCATAACCGTCGCACCACCGAGCATCTCGATGTCGACACGGCCCACAGGATGCCCATCATCGACCCGAATTACTTCGCTGAAACTGGCCCCACTGTCACGTGAGAATTTCGCCTGAACACGCGGTTCACCACCAGACGCACTAAACCAGCCCACGGCCAAGCGGTTGCCATCAGCCACCACCTGCGGGCCGTTGACCGGACACCCCGGGATCTTCCATCCGTCCTCGTGTAGCGTGACCGGTTCGGTCCAGGTGCCATCGGCAAACCGCACAACACTGATGTCCCGGATTTCTTCAGATGAACGATCGCGGTAGGCGATGAGCAGACCGTCAGCCGTTCGTGTCATGCCCGTCTGACAGCACTCGCAGATCCGGCCATCAAGCTGGTGTTCAGCCTGGAATTCCCCATCCGCGAAGGTCGTAAACATCAACGACATCTCGTTGTCACGAGCACCCTTACGAAACTTCCGTCCGTCCAGCCAGACCCCGGCGAAGCCCGACTTCCCGTACTCAGTCAGCGAGACAAAACCATGTTCGCTCAACGTTCCATCACGATGCGGCCGCCGGGGGGCACCCCAAGTCGTTCCTCCATCATCGGAGACTGACATCCAGATATCGTACTGGTAGGTTCCGTTGGCCGCCTTCTCAAGCCAATGCGCAGCCAGCCGGTTATCCGCAAACGGAAGCATTGACCCAAAATCGGCCCAATTCGCAAAAAACGCAGCAGAGGTGTGAATCGTTAGAGGCTCACTAAACGTTTGCCCATCCCACATGGCAAAACGGAACGCATGACCCTCATCATGCGATTCGAGCCAACTCAAGTAGAGTCCCGTGTCAGACGCTACGAGATTTCCGGTGAGACTAGAGCCGGGTGCAGGCGACACCAGTGGTTCAACCGTGAACGGCTGTTGGGCCCTTACCGGGGCAAGCGCGAAACTAACAACGGTTATGCCGAGAACCGAGGCCCAAACGTGTGGACGAGAAAAGTCGAAGACCATACTTAAAGTGTCAGATATGTGTTGGGTAGAATCATAACCCACCCCCTAAGCGGGGGTTGGGTCAATGTCAACTCGGATATTGCGCCACTTGCCCTGCTGAAATCGCAAGACGCTCAATACACAGCGGGTCACGTGTCCAAACACGATCGCCAGCCAAATGTCACTTGCCTCAAGTCCTCGAATCGATTGAACGATGAAACAAAGCCCAACCGGTATGATGACCTGCGACAGAATCGAGATGTAAAGTGGTCCTCTCGTGTCACCGGTGCCCTGTAACGCACCAGTAAAAGTCATCGCCACTGTGACGAAAAGCCCAGAAATTGCCAAATAGCCAAGGAGTTGCCGACCTAACACCAACACCGGCCCGTCAGTCATGCCGAACACCGCCAGGAGTGCTTCGGGAACTAAGACAAACGCCGCACCAATGACACTCGCTAAACCAAGACCATAACCAGCGGCGACCCGCGCGGACCGAGCGCTGCGCTGCGGTCGGGCAGCCCCTAGGTTTTGACCAGCCATAGCTGATGCCGCTCCCATTAACCCCACTGACGTCCAGGTGATGAACGAAAAGAGCTGCGTATAACCAACCGAATAGGCAGCTTGCGCCTCAGCACTGACGCTCAAACCACCGATAAACCGGAGCATCATCAGACCGCCGATGTTCATTACAATCCCCTGAAAACCAGCAGGCAGTCCAAACCTGAAGAGTGAGCGGATGATCCTAAGGTCGGGTTTGTAGGTCATCGTGCCAGAAAATTGGATGACTAGGCGGTTCGATGCGAGCAAATATAGAAACACTAGACCCACTACGCCACTCGCGATCACCGTGCCCATCGCTGCACCACGCGTACCGAACGACGGGATTGGACCAACACCCCGGATTAACGCGACACTGAGGATTACGTTGAGCGCAGTCATTAGGATTCCAAGTCGCATCGGGGTCTTCGCATCACCTGCAGCACGTAATGCCCCACTAAAAAGGAAAAACATGAGCATCCCAATACTGAAGACAAACATGATCCGGATATACGGCAGTGCCTCTAGCTGCACCTCAGGTGCCGCATTAATGAGACGTAGCAGCGATGGAGCGAAGTAATAGCCGAAGGGAGCAAGGACGCCGAAAGCTAGCGCGAGTGAAACAACAAACGCCTGGTATACCGAACGGTTAACTCTGTCGTGGTCACCGGCACCTGCAAAACGGGCTACCAACACTCCCATTCCAGTAAAGATCGAAGCCACAAAGACAATGACCAGGATAAAGATCTGCATACTGACACCGATCGCAGCATTGCCGATATGACCCACGTAGTTTCCGACCATCGCTTGATCGATGACGCCTTGGAGTCCACCAATCATGTTCTGTAACATCGTCGGCCAAGCGAGTCGCCACACGGCGAGACCGAGCGGTCCCTCAATGATCCGTCGATCGAACGTTTTCGTGGGTCTTGTCGTGTCGGTCATTCAGCGGACACCAGCAGCAGACATCAACCGCGGGAAATCTCTAGTGGAACGTCAGAGGCTTCAAAAAACACTAAACAGCGTCCACCCATCCGCCCATCATGCCATAGACAGGGCTACAGCAGTGGGCCATCCCCTTCGGTCCGAACAAAGTCGACAAAGCGGATTAACACCCTCTACCTACCCCGTTATCTCCAAGCTGAGACAACGGGGCTTTCCGAACCAGCGTGAAGGACCAAGATGCCGAGGCTTATCCTCTCTACAACAGATTTTGCGGTTAAGATAGGTTTGGGCTTGGATCACTGAAAGCTCTGCTAATATTTATTTTCTGCAGTGCTGATGTCCGGCACTGTGAATCAAGAAACGAGGACGGAAAATGATGAAACAACGGACCGGAATGATGAGAATTCTGGGTATGTTTGCGATGAACCTAGCTGTGGGGTTGCTCGTGGCCGGACCAGTCGACGCACAGAACACCCGCAACGACCTGCACGATGGTCCGCTCATCGAAGGGTTCGGGCGGCACGTTGACCTACCGAACGCCGATTTCGTCATGCGCACCGACGACAACATCTATAAAGTGGCTTTTGAGATCTTTCAGCCGCTGAACGCTCCAGAACGGCCCCACATGCGTCTAGAGGCAGCCGCACGTTTCATGAACATGCATGCTCATGCCGGGATCCCCCAAGAAAACTTACAAGTGAAACTGGTGTTGCACGGTGGAGGCACGCGGGCGGCAATGACAAACGAGGCGTATCAGGAACGCTACGAGATGGACAACCCAAGCTTGCCGTTACTTGAGGCACTCTCGGATGCCGGAGTCGAGATCTTTCTTTGTGAGCAATCGCGCGTTCTCAGTGGCCTCGATGCCAATGAAGTGTCGGCGCCTGTCAAGAGTGCCTTGTCGGCAATGACCGCCGTCGTAACGTTGCAGGCAGACGGCTATCAGTTCCTGACCTACTAAAACTCAAATGGAGACAACCTGATGAATCGGACGGCATCTGGCTGATGCAAGCGGGCACTAACCGCGCTCATATTATGATCATACGTCCGTAAGAGAATTCTTGTCGCCACACAGAGGGGTTGCTCGACCGCATCTCCTTCTAGTCCGAACGTGAAATGGACCTTAATGACCTCGCCTGCCAAGAGGTGTGCGCTATAGTGGAAGCGGGGCGCCGATGACGCAAATCACAAGACGGGGTGTGGCTACGATGGTAGTCATTCTCCCGCTGACCACCGCGCTTGGATGCTCGGCACCTTCAAGAGAATCGGTTCCTCCTGCTGTCGAAGTACCACGGATACCCCAAACCGGCGAGTTCGGCCCAGCATCTCACACTTACGAACTGGTTGGCCCATTGGTACCGAAGACCACGACGATGGTCACGGCCTGGGACCTCCCCCAGAACCCTCTGTCCGACCCCGCGCTCGACATACGCCAGGACGCCGACCTGATCCGCCAAGGGTTTCAGTTGTTCACCAATACCCCAGAGGCAACGCCTCGCTTTACGGCAAGTGGCATGACATGCGCTAACTGCCACCTGAATCAGGGCCAGCGCGAGTTGGCGTTACCGCTCGTCGGCACATCCGGCATGTTTCCCGAATACAACAACCGCGCAGGCCGAAACTTCAGCTTGGAAGACCGGATTGTGGGATGTTTCTATCGCAGTCAGAACGCTGTGCATGGACCGGATAACGGTGGCCTTGCAGTCGCACGCTCAGGGGCAGTGCCCTCGCCCCACAGTGTTAACACGGACACACTCGTTCTCCCCAACGTTGATTCTCAAGAAGTCATCGCGCTTGCCGCATATCTACGGTATTTGTCTGAGGGCTACACCCCTGGTGAAGACCCTCCGTGGCGAAAAAAGAATCGGATTCTTCGCGAGAACCTTCTGCCAATCGACGCGTTGGACCCACAACGTGGAGAAGCAATCTATACCGAACTGTGCGTGAACTGCCACGGTCCAGAAGGCCAGGGCGTGCAGGTCGGTGATAAGAAGGCGGGACCGTTGTGGGGACCACGGTCGTGGAACGATGGCGCCGGAATGGCCCGTTTCTATACGCTTGCCGGCTTCGTTCGTTACGCGATGCCCTATCTCGACCCTGGTAGCCTCAGCGATGAAGACGCGCAACACGTCTCTGCATTCATTATTTCAAAGCCGCGCCCATCCTATCCGTACAAGAACGAAGACTACCAAGTTGAACCGCTACCGGTCGACGCAGCGTTCTACGGTCTTGACAACGCCGAAGCCGTGTCCAGCCACCCGCAGCAGCAGCCCTAGCAGGCGCGCTCCAAAAAAAAGCTGGAGGCCGTCCAGACGACCCCCAGCGATACCCAACAATTTCACACTCAGAACGATTACTGCGGTCGGATTTTCGAAAGTAAATCCAAGGCCTGTCTCTTCTGTGCCGAGTCATTCGGGGAAAGCTCAACGAACCTTTCAAAATCGTCAGCCGCCGGGTCGTAGTTCTCTTCTTCGCCGTCAGCCAACTGTCGATTGGCCTGCACCCGAGCCATCCCCCGGTAGTAATACGGCAACGCGGTACGTGACGACCGCCTAATCGCAACGTCTAGAACCCGAATCGCATGGCCATATTCCTCACGCTCCATCAGCGTGTTCGCACTGAGGTCGATAAACGCCGCCATCCAATCGCTAGGTAACGGCCGACCGAGCCCATTAACGTAGCCATGCATCCGCTGATACTGACCCGCATCACCAGCCAACATCATCGCCTGAATCCCAATCTCGACCGGAAGCCCTGGTTCCGCCGGCGGCGCCACATCGGCCCACCACGCAAGCATGGCGTCATATTCATCCATTGCCTGTGGCAAATTACCCTCCGCCTTGTAAGTCTCCGCGACCGCGCCATGCAGATTCACGTTGTTCGGAAGAGAGAAAAGAAGCATCTGGTACTTTTCCCGTGCGCCACTATAATTGCGCGCTGCGGTATCCACCGCCGCCTGGGAAACCAGGTCCTGCATAGCCGGAAGCACGAACTCAAGGTCTTCGTTGCCACGCGGGAGAACCTCAATTTCACGCTGGGAAATAATGTATCCAAGGTGGGTTCCGTTGACGGTGATCTGCCACATCCCGGGCTTCAAATCATCAAGGTCGAAATCGCCGTCGCCACCGGCAAATTCCTGGTTCGGCCCCGTACCGGTTTCCAGGTAGACCGCTGTGACTGTGCTACCGGACAAGCCCTCTCCCGCAGGGTTGGTCACCGTGCCGTCCAAATCGATCCGTCCCTTCCAATCTTGACCGTTGACCGCCACTGGCACTGCCAACACAACAGACAGGACGACCATCCACCGTAACGCGTAATCCTTCACGTTAACCCCCCCAAAAACCGAAAGTTTTCTTGGCCCCCTGGACTCCCAAGGGACAGACCACGACCAATTATAATTGACTCGTAAAGCGGTGGTAAACCCTGTGTTCATCAAAAGCCTAGGTAGTAGAAGTTAGCGCGCTCAGGGCGAGACATCTACTTGCACATGGGCGTTCGTCCAGCAACATTGGAATCCGCCTCTGGTGCCAGATGAATCGTTCGCCTGTGCTCGTAGGATATATACACCTGGGGGCGCTAAAGGTAACGGTCGTACCGGTCTCACCGGTTGCCTCGTCGGTTTCCGGTCGGGGTTGAATCGCTAAGTGTATGCGCCGGAAGTCGAACGAACTAGGATGAAACCCACCTTTTCATCTGCCTCTCATCCTCACTCTGACCGCGAAACGGACGCGTTAGAAACAGGCCCATCTTCTTAAACGCCTTTGCAGTTGAAACACTCACTTTCGCAACACCCTTGGCAACCGACGTGCTCACTTTCGCAACGCCCTTGGCGACCGTGGTGCTCCCTTTCGCAACGCCCTTGGCGACCGTGGTGCCCCCTTTCGCAACGCCCTTGGCGACCGTGGTGCCCCCTTTCGCAACGCCCTTTCCGACTGCATTAACCGGACGGGCTAAAACTCTCCACCTAGACGGGTCATCAGCAAATGAGTCGAACTCGCTGACCGGAGGAATCAGCGGTCCGATAGTCGACAGAGCGTCCCGAGTCGGCCAGCGCGCGGCAGGCCGGTGAGCCACCAGCCTCTCATCAAGCACTGGGCCAGGTGGCACGATCTCGTGAGGCGCCCACTCAATCGCAACCGGCGAAAGAACTCTTGGGGACAAAACCGACTGAAGGGGGCTTGGAGGCGGCGGGGGGACCACAATGCCTTCGATCGACGGGTGCGGAAGACCTTCCCGGCCATCAGCCGATGTCGTGGGACCAAGCCCGAGCACAGCAGGCAGAGCTGACAAAGCCCGGTCGACCACCACGGGTGGCAGCGTGGCCAACACCGTTACTGTACCGGCGAGCAGGACAACCCACCCAAGCAGGGACACCCTGGAACCACGCCGTTTCCGCGAACCGTCTCGATTCAGCATCCTTGGAGGAAAAACGCCTACCCGTATTATCGGAAAGGATACACGAAGCCGTAGCACAAAAAAAGAAAACGATTGAACTCAGAAAACTGACGAAAACCTTAGTGTATTTCCTTTTTCCCTCCGGTCCCCTCCTGCTCGAAGACCAGAAACGCCACCCGGATACCGCTTTGGCTACCCTCAGCACCAGCGGGATTCTGAAGCACCCCAGCCGTGCACCCAAGCCGACATGCTGCTACCGAACGCACGGTCAACCGTCCACATCGGTTGATTGTGTGCTGCAGAAAAAAACGGGGCGGGCTGGGAACATCCCAGCCCGCCCCGTTGGTGTCTACCCTAAGCTCGCCTTAGTACGCGTAGCGTAGGCCGATTTGGAGCTGCCGTGGCAGTCCATTATTCACGAGCGTCCGGAGAATCAGATAGGTGCTGCTTCTCCGTTTGTCACCAGACGGTGCATTGAAGTTGGAATTGTTGGTCAGGTTGATGAAGTCAACATAAGCCTCCAACGTATCCGCATTCGGCATCTCCAGCGTATAGCCAGCACGCCCGTCGAGCTGGAAGTACCGCGGCCCAACGCCACCGTTACGGCCACCATCATAGTTAACCGTGTAGGAATCCGTTCCCGAGCCCGAATAGGTCCCGGCCGCCAACCACTCGTCGTTCGCGGTGCCGTTCTGGTTCGTATCCAAGGTGCTGTCGAGCAGCGAGAAGCGTGCTCCACTCCGGACCCGCACGATGCCGCTCACCCGCAGACCACCGGTGCCAGGCACAGCAACGGTTGTGTTGGCCACGAGGTTATGCCGGCGGTCGAAGTCCGTCGGTCCCCAGTTCGAACCCAGATTCAGGTCTCCGCCAACCTGGGTATACACGGACTGGGCGTCACCTTGGCGAGTGTTGCCTCGGGTATTCCCTAGGGTGTAGGAGATGCGGAAGCGGTAGTTGTTGCTGAACCGCTTGTCTAACGACACCTGCAATGCATCGTGGTTGATTGATCCACCATTGAGGAGTTGATAGACGTCATCGACGTATGTCGAGTTAGGCCGCTCAATCTTCGCCGTCCGCGCCGTGCTGACGCGGCTGGGCTGGTTGTGATTGTGCAGAATCAGCTGAGCGCGTTGCATGACACGGATGTAGTCCATGCTCAACGCCATATTGTTAGCTATCTGACGCTCAAACCCGAATGACAGTTGGTCGGCGTAAGGGTTCTCCCGGGCCGCATTGTCAAATCGGATATTACCAGCGTTCAGCACCTTCGACCCTGGTGGGTAGAGCGCATCAATAACCGCCCAATTGACCGTTGGCCCGTCTTTCAGATAGGCAGCGGTTGGCCGCAGACCACTCGACGGCCCTGGGTCGACGCCGTCCAGTGGCAGATTCACGTTGAACGAATCGTCGTACATCTGCTCACCGAAGACGTTATCGATGTGGGTGACGCGGAACTTCTGGTAGAAACGACCCAATCCACCCCGTAGCACGGTCCGTCCGTCCTCATCAAGGACATGCGAAAAACCGAGACGTGGCGCGAGGTTGTTCTTGTCAATCGGATAAATCGTGGAGCTCACCGCCGCACCGTAGAACTCGTTGTCCTCGTTCGGCGTTGGAATGATCTCCACGTCATACCGCACGCCGATACTCAACGTCGTCCGGTCGTTCAGCTGCCACTTATCCTGCGCGAAGCCACTGAGAATGGTTCCCGTCATGACGTAGTGCTGGTTGTTCGGCACCTGAATCGACAAACGCTCGGGGTAGGTGGAGTAGTCCGACGCATTGAAGTCCTTGTTCGTGTCGAAGATAAACCGCCCGTTCCGACGTCCGTTGGAGTTGTAGTTCAGGTTCATGTAGCGCCACATAACACCGAATTTAAGGTCGTGGTCACCATTCTTGTCCGGGATAAACACCGAGAACTGGTTTTCTGCGTTAAGTGTCCAGTTGATCCGACGGAACGCCGTGTTGAGGGTGCCACCAGTCCAGTCCAGGAAATTAAGTTGTGGCGCCTCGGTTTTCTGCGCCTTTGGTGGCGAACCAAAAGACTCCTCAGTCGAGCCCCAGTGCAGGTCTTCGTAAACTTCACCAAACCTCAGCACGTTGACTTTGTTGTTCCCGATGACTGAGTTGATTGACCCACCGGCTGCCCAGTCGTGGTCGTGCTCATGCTCCGCGCTGCCGATGCCCCAACTCGTGGCTGCGTGAGTCGATGGGGACGTTTCATACAGCCAACGGCCTCCCCACGTATTGTTCGCATTGATCTGATGGTCGCCGCGGGCAAAGAAGTTCCACGGTCGCACTGCTTCGATCTCAGCGCGGTTCTGGTCCGGCCGGGACGGGATGTTCACCGTCACACCCGTATCGAGAATCGGCCGCTCGAGGCTCCAGAAGAAATGCAGCTTGTCTCTGAGAATCGGGCCACCAACGGTGAATCCCAACTGCTTCTCCTGCGTGTCCGGCTTCACCAGATCCTGCGAGGCAACGAAGTAGTCCTTCGCCGTCATCTGATGCCCCTTCACGAAGGCAAACAGGGCTCCATGAAACTCATTCGTTCCCGACTTCGAAACAGCGTTGAGCACGCCACCCGAAGCGAGTCCGAACTCGGCGTCAAACTGTCCGGTGAGAAGCTGGAACTCCTGCACCGCTTCGATCGGAATCCGTGCCTGCGCGCCGGCGGAGCCACCCAAGTGGTCATCGTCGTTGCTGGCACCATCAAAGTTGTAGGCCACATTCGAGGAGTCCTGGCCGTTAACCATGATGGAGTCCGCTGCGAAGGAGGAAGTGGACCCGGTCGCGACCACTCCAGGGACCAAGTCGAGATATCCGGTGAAGTTCCGGTTGAACGATGGCGTATCCAGCAACTCTTGCTGCTGAACGTAGCCGCCGACTTCCTTCGAAGTCGTGTCAACCAGTGGAGCCTCAGCGGTAACGGTAATCTCTTCCTCGATACCGCCCACCGTCAACTCAACGGTGAGGTTGAATGAAGACCCGACCGTCAATGGAATATCCGGTCGGATGTAGCGCCGGAACCCCGGCAACTCTGCCGTTATTTCGTAGGTGCCAGGAGCCATAACCGGGAAGAAGAAAGAGCCGTCAACGTTCGCCACGGTCTCTCGAAACTGCCCGTTATCCTGATTGGTCGCCACAACGGTCACACCCGGAAGGGCGAGACCTTGGTCGTCAACAACCTCCCCGCGTAACTCCGAACTAGCATTCTGAGCGGTAGCCGTTCCGGCCACGAGCGAAATCGCAACAACGAGAATTAATAGCCGACGCATCAGTAACCTCCTAATAACGAAAGACCTTCCGACAAAGAAACCTCACACAAGAACTAATGACCTACCAATAACAACTCAACAACCCGGTCATGGGAAAGGCAACTCCCATACAACGAAACTACACGAGCCAAAATCGACGCGAACCCTTAGGACACCGCTAACAACGATGCCCTAACGACACACCCAGTTAGAATAGGCCGCCCGGCAAGTCGAAAAAATGAGACAACACAACGCATACTCGAATAAACCGTTATGTCTTTA